>NZ_CP119756.1 GCF_029319185.1 Superficieibacter sp. HKU1 | reverse complement strand
ATTACGGATTCATTTCTTGTCAATGATTGGTCTACGTAGCTTCCCATAAGGTTATATCCATTTAGAAAAAATAGGATTTTTCCCTTTTTAAGGCGAATCAGCAATAGAAACTTTATGTCTCCGTGGTAGGTATACAAAATTTACGGAGAGCGTAGCGACCGTCGCACAGTTCGGTTCTTTCCTTTCGTGCCGCAACTGGCTTGATTCTGTGATGGTGGTGGTGGCTGCTGCTATGTCTCATATACTCTTGGCGTTGCAATCCTTTATCCCATATCTGTCGAATATCACAGATGATCTTCTTGAGATCTTGTCCGTTGCGTCGTAATCTCTTGCTCTGGAAACGAAAAAACCGCCCTGCAAGGCGGTTTTTCGAAGGTTCTCAGAGCTACCAACTCTTTGAACCGCGGTAACTGGCTTGGAGGAGCGCAGTAACCAAATCTGTCCTTTCAGTTTAGCCTTAACAGGCGCATAACTTCAAGACTAACTCCTCTAAATCCGTTACCAATGGCTACCGCCACTGGCGATTTGTCGTGTCTTTCCGGGTTGGACTCAAGTTGATAGTTACCGGAACGGGCGTGGTAGTCGGACTGAACGGGGGGTTCGTGCATACAGTCCAGCTTGGAGCGAACTGCCTACCCGGAACTGAGTGTCAGGCGTGGAATGAGATAAACGCGGCCATAACAGCGGAATGACACCGGTACACCGAAAGGCAGGAACAGGAGAGCGCACGAGGGAGCTACCAGGGGGAAACGCCTGGGATCTTTATAGTCCTGTCGGGTTTCGCCACCACTGATTTGAGCGTCAGATTCTGTGATGCTTGTCAGGGGGGCGGAGCCTATGGAAAAACGGCAGCGCCGCATCCTTTTTCTGCCCCGTTTGTCATGCCATATGCCTTTGCTCTTCTCCGTGTGCAGGTAACGCCCGCCGCAGCCGAACGGCAGGAGCGTCCGCGACTGAGTGAGCGAGGAGGCGTCATATCCTCTGAACTTCCATTTTCTGCCTTACGCCCGCAGCTGCATTTTCCTCTGTCACATGAAGCACTTTCCTGATTACCGCACTCATGCCAACATAATAAGCCAGTATACACTCCGCTAGCGCTACGTGACTGGTTCAGGGCTGCGCCCCGAAACCCGCTAAATCCACTGACGCGCCTGCGGCTTGTCCAACGCCTCACGGCACCGGATTAAAATCCGCTCCCGTTCACCGTTTCTGACTGCCTTTCACCGTCGCTTACGCTTCATCGTTCCTACTGTGTCTGGCAGACTGCTGGGACTATTCTCATACGGAGATAAACATGACGAGACTTACAAACCTGACCCCCGCTGAGAAAAAGTTTATCGACGACGCTATAGCCGCTGCCGAACGTGCGGCCGGGAAGAAGCTCAATCAGCCTAACCGGCACATCGTTCTGAACAGAGCGCGTGCGCAGATTGAGTCGCAGCGTTACGCCGACCGCCAGCGTGCATTACGTGAGGATGAGCGGCAGCAGTCCGATTTTGCCTGGTCACGTCCGCGCGCGCCGCGCCGCTGATTGCGGATTTTGGCGGTTTAGTGGTGCTGACGCTGCGAAATCACCTGCGATTCACCCGCGTGCATAACGATTCATGCGCTCAAAAATCACCAGAGCGTTTCTGAACGTTTTTCAGGAGGTCATACGTGTTCTTTTGCGTATTAGGGCGGAGAAACGCCCTGAGAGCCTCTGAGGCGGTGCGGGCAACGGGTGTTATGGTAAATCCAGCTGATTGGCAGGTACAAAAAAAGCCCCGTAGGGCTTTTTTTGTAATGCTACGAGGAAGCTACTGCTGCTTAGAATTCATTTCCTCGATATGATTGTTCACAATCGATCTGAATTGCATTGGCGCCTTGATGTTTGGAATTGGAGTGTTGGTTCCGCCAGTGCCTTTAATCACGATAGACCCATAGTTAAAGATTCGTCCCAGTATCCCTTGATGTATGCCAAGGCTTTCAACTTTATCAATACGGAGTTCCACCGTATTGCGTCGGATCAAACCCACTTTTGCGATGACTCTTTGGTTAGTTAATGCAAGCTCCGTTGACCAAACTCTAAGGAGCACAGGGATTATTATAAGTAACCCTAAGCCGTAAAAAGGCAGCAACAAGATTCCGATAATTACTGGGATGATTGTTGGAATCCAGGAGGTTTGAGCGCGAGAT
>NZ_CP119755.1 GCF_029319185.1 Superficieibacter sp. HKU1 | reverse complement strand
GATTTCACGCGCTCTATTTCAACATTTCCCTGTTTTGTGACCCGTGCAGCCATCTCCCGCCCGTACTGCTGCGAGATATCATGCGTCAGAGATCTGACCAGTTCCTTCCGGTTTACCTCGATACCGCTGGCATTCATCCAGCTACGGTCGCTGTGGTCGATATGTTTCGCCTGTTCAGGCACATCCACGACTGAAAACGTCCGGCTGTCTTTAATATCCTGCCTCTGGCTGTCGTCCAGTCGTCCGGCTGCTTCAAAACCGAGATGCTGTTCCGGTTTCCGGTCGATACCCTGTGTTTTCAGTGACCGGCTATCAATAAAACCCTGCTCAAAGCCATATCGTTTCATATGCGCGTTGTGCGTACGCTCCCAGCGCTCCCGCAGGGCTTTCAGTGCCTGTTTTTGTTCTGTAGGGGTTAAATTATGCCCTGAGTCCTTGCGCGCGCCGCCACGCGCCGGAAATTTGGCGTTATAGCGCCTGAAATACTGTTCGGGACTGCGCTCAATACCGTCATTGACGCGCTGGCTCATCATGATATGGGCGTGCGGCTGTTCGCCGCCGTCAATGCTGGCTTTCGGATTGTGGATCGCAAACGTCCATGCATGTTTGTCGCCCGTTTCCTGCTTCACAAAATCCCGGACAAGCGCCAGCCGCTGCGCTTCATTCAGCTCGCGGGGTAGAGCGATCTCAATTTCCCTGTACGTTGAACCGTTGGCACGTTCGAACGCATCCGCAGCCTGCCAGAAATGGGCGGGTTCATCTCTCGCCCATTCCGGCATATTGCCGTGTTCGGTGTGCTCGAGATCCTGGCGCTGGCTGAACTTATCTTCCCGCGTAATGTAACTGGCATGAGCAAGGGCTTTACCCTTGCCGCCAAATTTCACGCTGAGATGATACGTTGCCATGTTGTGTCAGCCCCCGGCAGGGCGCACTGTTTCTGCCCGCAGGGAGAAACATATAAGTGCGCTTTACTCTAATTTAAAGAATTATGAGTAAAGATAAGTCATGCGACTTCTGACCGCAAGTTATATACTTTCCCCGTCGGAAATATCGGGATGGGGAAGTTAAACGATGCGGATCAGTAACGTCGAATGGCTTAAAAAGCGCATAGCCTTCATCAGAAAGCTGGGAGAAAAAACGGCACGGCAACGGCAGATTATCGATCTGCTGGATGATGAAGCTTCGCTCAGTGAGACTGAAAGACGACTGCTCCACGTTCTGGCAACCGCTGAAAAAAACGCGTTGCAGGAACGGGATGCCGCACAGAAAAAGGCGGTTCAGGCGCGGATTTCAGGGCAGAAAAACCGCAGGGAACGCAATCACAGACTGTTTCTGGCGGCTGGTCTGATGATTGACGCGGGACTGGTTGATACAAAAACGGGTGAGTTGAATTTTGACCACGAAAAATTACTGACTGCGCTGAAACGGGTACGCTACGATCTGGAAACATCGGCGTGAACGTGCATTCTGCAAGGCCGGAGAAATGCCGCTTCCTCGCTCACTGACTCGCGTCGCTCGGTCGTTCGGCTGCGGCGAGCGGTAGGGATTTTCGGATAGGAGCATGAATTTTCTTGCTCCAGATGTACAAAAGCCCCGTGACAGAATCACGGGGCTTGAGTACTCTAATTCTTGCAGATACCTGCCAGGATCAGACGTCACAATCAAATCCTAGCAGGGCTGGCTAGGAATGTCACTACCAGCTTAATACCATTCAACGACATTAAACCCATATCTGCACCTTGACTCTCAGGTCTACGCCCCGGACTCCGGCAGGATAAACAGGCAAGCGGTGGGAACCTGACCAGCTCGGGAAAGAAGCTGGCTCTACCCGGTCTCACGTTAACCAATAACGTACCTGATAAAGTGAGAGTGAAGGCAGCGGTTGCGGTGAAGCGTGATTGCCAAGGTCTGGCGCAACACCCACAAAATCGAAGCAGCATACGAACGGCCTGATGCTGGTCGCTTCGCTCCCCGTTTTCTGGTGTACCCACCACGGGGGCATTAGGCTTTCTTTGCCCTAATATGGGTTTGCGACTCTCAAATCCGGGTTATAGAAGGATTCACTGTGATGATCCAGCGTCCGAGATTTGCATCGAATTCTGATTTAGTGCTGAACGAATTTGTAGTGTGAGTTCATCACACTGGTGGCTCTATCTCATAACTAATGTCACAACCACATAAATCAAATTCGCGGGAGAAAAAGTATTCCCGTTCCCGTTCACCTGTAAAGGGCATGCAGGTCTCTCAATACGTGGTGTAACACATATCGCCTTCACCGAAATGATGTGAAGACTTCATCATTTTAGCAATCACAGGTTGCCCTAATCACTTAACGCTATTATTGTTCTATTGAAGCCTTAACCTAAACCCACTCACAAAACGTGGATTATCTGGTTAGTGATTCGCAGCAACAAAGCGTCCCGGTTCAAAACGAATCGTAAGACGTAGTTTCCCTTGATGTAGGGCTTGCCGATGGAACAGGCGGCTTTTTTATTCTCCGGCGTGGGGGGGGATGCTGTTGACAGAAATGGAAATAAGTAACATCCGGAATATTACGCTTATTGCCCGGCGTCTTGCCTGGATTAATGCCAAAAGAACTCATATCGATATACCATCGTTTGCAGAACTGCTTTTCTCCGGCCAAAAAGCGCTGTTCTTCGAACAATATAATTATTTTCACTCACGACGGTACACAACGGCAGGCACGTCAAAGCCACCGGATTTACCATAACATCCGTTACGCGCACCGCTGAAACGCGCTCAGGGCGGTTTTACGTCCTGAGCCATAAAAACCCCCGGCTTCTCACCGAAAACCGCTCAGAATCGCATACCGTGATTTTCAGCCCCATGCATAACCATGCACCTGACTGACTGGCGAGAACTTCCGGCCTGAATTCAGGCCGGAAGTCTCAAAAGACGCCCCAAACTCGGCTGAAAACGGTGAACGGGTGCGCAATTTATTGTGCGAACGTGAGGCGTTGGACAAGCGCAGCGCGTCAGTTCTTTTTCTTTTCCGGTTTCTGTTCCGTTGTCAGCAGCTTTTCAAGGTCTGCCACTTTCTGATAGACGGCAGCAGACGCGTTGTAATTGTCCTGTAGTTCCGTTTTCACAAACCAGCTTGTGGCAAATATCAGTACGACAAAGGCAACCGCAACCCCAGCAAACCACTTCCAGCTGTAACCCCGCAGCGTGTTGTACTCCGCGATGATGTTACTGCGGATAATGGAAATTTCCTTGTCCAGCGCGTCCGCATTGATTTTCATGTTCCCGACGGATTTTTCCAGACGCTGAAAATCAGCGCTGATACGCTCGCCAATCAGCCCCGCAACATCCATTTTCTGCACTTCCTGCCGGACTTCATCCCTTACCTGCTGTGCCACACTGTCCGATATTTCCCGGTAGCCTTTCAGGGTTTCCCTTGCCACCGCCAGCGAATCCGCCACGGCTTTCTGCTGCTCTTTTGCGGCCTCTTTCAGATGCTCCGCCGACAGCAGGAGTGTGAGAAGTTTTTCTTCGGTGCTCGCCATAGTTACCTGCTTATGGAAAATCCGCGTGACAGG